>NC_020503.1 GCF_000310245.1 Candidatus Sulfuricurvum sp. RIFRC-1 | reverse complement strand
TGCGCACGGCAAGATGTTTTGGTACGATAACCGCATGCGTGCTTTCAAGCTGTCGTTGAAGGGACGCCAGAGGCCCACCAGTTTTCCTAGGACTGTGTGGGCTTCGCCATTTCTGGTGCTGTGCGTGGGCCGCGTGGGACTTACCTAGACCGGCTGGAGTGGGCCGGATCGCGTACGCCATTGAGCCACCAGAATGGCAAAACGTGCGGAAATCATAGCACCGCTGGCGCTTCGCGCAAAACCTTGTTTTCATGGCGCGCAACGGCCACCAGCTGGGCGCAAAGGCTGCGCCGCGCGGGAAGCGTTTAAAGGCGTTTTGAGGCCCTGTGAGGCCATGCCTATGACGAGGCCTTGGGCGTGGTCAATCGGGCGCGCTGGTGGCGCTCTGAGCACATCGCCGGGCATGTCGCGCGGGTCAGGTCTACCTCTGCGAGGCCGGCCAGCTGGTGAGCGGAGCCAGCGCCCAGAAATAGACCTTAGCCAGGACACGCCAGCGCCTGCGAACGAGCCACACACCCAGGTTGACAACGCAGCGCAGGATAGGCGAAACGCCGGGTCTATGTGCCACAGGTCACCTTCGAATACGCACCATCGTGGAATCGTTCCGGCATCTCTCGAAGCGGCTCCAGCAGCACGCCACCGGGGATGAAGTGGCGCGCGTACATGGGCGGCAAGATCTCCCCGGTCTCCATCACGATCAACCGCGAACCCATGCGCCGCAGATCGCCAACGCCGTGCTCACGTTTGGCCCATTCCGGCAAGTTGTACCAACCCCGAACCAGCCGTGCCTGTGGCGTCAGTCCGCCCACGCCGTACAGCCTCAAATGTGGCGGGAATGCCGTGCCGTCGTCCAACTTGGATAGGTACTTCATGAGGTAGCCGACCCCCGTCCTGGCCTCTTCGACATTGGTCATTCCATGCGACCAAAACGCCTTGACTTGGCGCCCACCAGCCGTGGTTGTTTCCCTGTCCCAATGCGGCATGCGAACCCCCTTCGGGAGCCACGCGATCAGGTGGTAATGCACTGCACCGCGCTTCTGAAGTTCGGCCACCCACAGGTAACGGCACGGCACCCTGTGGCGTGCGCAATGCCGCCGGTATTGCTCCGAGGCGATGCTGATGTGATCCGCCCGCCAGTCGTCCACGCCGACGTATGTCAAGGTGACCAACCACGCCACCGGTGGACGGCGACCATGGTCGGCGAGGCCATGCAGATGACCGGCAGCCCACACCGACCGCCGCAAGCGCTTGACTCGTTTCGCCCTACCCCGCGCCTTGTCGAAAATGATCTCGAGGGGACTTGTTTTAGATGGGACAAGCCCGGGGGGCAGGGCGGCTGCGCCGCCGCCGTCAGCGCGCCCAAGCCCGCTCGCCGCGTGCAAGGGCGAGCCGCCGTCCGCTGCGCTTCCAGCTGCTAAACGTGAATTTGTATCAATGAGGGCCATGCGCGGA